>NZ_JAWOWP010000003.1:0-8555 GCF_033340555.1 Vibrio sp. 1069 | reverse complement strand
CTGTTTTAGCTTTTCTTCTACAACCGATAGGTTTTTCTTCGCGGCTTCAAAGTTAGGCTTTTCCTCTAGCAGTTTTTTATACAAATCAGCCGCATCTTCTAATTGACCATTTTGAGCGAGCGAGTTGGCGAGGTTATAGCGGCCGTTAAGGGAGGCATCATGAGAAAATGCTTCGATAGCGGCTTCGTAGTCACCTTTTTGATAACTGGCGGCTCCTTTCCAGCTTGGGTTTGTAAATAGGTTTTGCGCCTGTTCATACTCACCTTGCTTGTAGAGTTCCGCTCCTTGTTGGTCGGCATTTAAGAACGGATTAGCTTCTGCATGCGGTGTCCACGTTACTGGGACTACAGTCGCAACTACCATCCAAATCAGGCCACGTCGAAACAGTAAAGCCGCAGGAAGAAGTAACAACGGCAGTAACCAAAAGCCACTGTTGAGACGAGAATCAGTTTTAACTTCTTCGCTTTGGGTCGCAGAAAGCTGGCTACCAATGTTATTAGTAAAGGCCGCGATGTTTTCAACATCACGGTTGGTGTGTTGAATAGGAACAAATAGGCCACCAGTCTTATTCGCTAGCGTTTGTAGATTTTTCAGATTTGTTTTCGCTACGACGGTTGTGCCTTGTGCAGTTTTTAGCAGAGAGCCATCGGGCAGCGCGATAGGCGCACCGTTAGGAGTCCCGACGGCAAGAACAGAAATGCGAAACTTTGTACCTTGGACTAAATCTAACGCGCGAGACAGCTCTGACGTATCAAGATCATCCGCTAACACGATGATATCGCCTTGTTGCGTGCCGGCTTGAGAAAACTGGTTGATCGCAAGTTCAATCGCGGCAGGCAGGTTTGCCCCTTGAAAAGGCATCAGCTCTGGCGACAAATTTTCGATAATGCCCGCAAGCGTACTGGAATCAGTTGTCAGTGGACTTAAGTTATAGGCATCACCAGCGTAAGCAATAAGTCCAGTGGCTCCCTCTTTCCATTTAGGCAGCAAATCGAGCGCCTTATAACGTGTTTGTGCTAGCCGATTGGGTTTGATGTCTGTAGCAAACATAGAGCGAGACATATCAAGCACCAAGATACGGTTTTGGTTTAACTCAAAGCTTGGTCGAGCATTGGACTGCCAGCTTGGCCCCGCTAATGAAATGCAAGTTATTGCCCAAGCTAAACCCCATAGAGTGAAGTAATGCTTAGACTGCGTGTTTTGTCCGAGCATCCGCGCTAGGTGAGGGGCAATCAGTGTGGACTTTTGGGCTCTAAATTTGTGATTAAGCAAGAGTGCGATAGGGATCACGATGAGCCCCAAAAGCCAATAAGGATTGAGGAAAATAAACTCAGCCATGTTTTCTCCTTAACAGGAATAACAATACCGATAATACAAATGCAGCGCTTAATGGATATGGAAACCATTCAGACTGTGGGCGCCAAGTTTGTGTGTCGCTAGATACGGGTTCTAGCTGGTTGATGGTGTCATAAATCTTTTCGAGCTCTTCTGTATCTCGCGCTCGAAAATATTGTCCACCTGTCACCTCTGCCACTTTAGTCAGTGTTTGTTCATCTAAATCGGCTGCGGTGTTGACTTTGCGAGTCATGAAAAACTCCTTCACCATCATTTCACCAGCGCCCACGCCCACGGTGTAAATAGTGGCGTTGTATTTTTTCGCAATTTCCGCTGCTTCTAGCGGCTCGAGAACCCCTGCAGTATTGCTGCCGTCACTAAGCAAAATCATGACTCGTTGCGGAGCATCACTGTCTACAAAGGTTTTTGTGCCTAAACCAATACCATCACCAATGGCGGTTCGTTGACCAACCAAGCCGATGACGGTTTGATTAATCTGCTGCATGACGGTTTTGCGGTCTGCAGTGAGTGGTGTTTGCAAATAAGCATGGTCGCCAAACAAAACAACTCCGAGACGGTCACCTTTTCTCTTTGCTACGAAATCAGACAGAACTTTTTTGACTGCTGTGAGGCGATCGATATATTCGCCGTTGAGTTCCATGTCTTCCTGCTGCATCGAACCGGACAGATCGACGACTAACATCAAGTCCCGATACTTGGGTTGGAATTCAACGGGATCGCCAAACCAAACTGGACGCGCACAAGCGACGACAAGAAGGCCCCAGATCGCGATTGAAAGTGCTTTTTGCAGCGCTTGCTTAGGCTTGCTGCGATTCTCATTGGTTGGTAAGTACGCCAATTTGATCTCGGCTTGTTGAGATTCTTGTGGCAGGAACTTGTATACCAGCCATGGGATGGGCAACAAAAACAGTGCCCACCACCAGACAAATTCAATGTTTAGCCATTGGGCAAGATCGGTTATGAGTGTTTGCTCAGTCACGGTTATTTGCCTTTTTCTTTGGTGGCAAAGCGTAGGTTATCCAAAAGACACAATCGTCTACCAAGCTTTGATGCTGCCCTTGGGAAGAATTCTGATACAACGCTTCTTGCCACTGATGTTGTTTGTCTACGAATCGACTTTCTTTGGTATGGCTATCGAGAAATTCATACCAAGCGATTCCGGTTAATGGTGCGATCTCTTCACGCGGAAAGTAACTCAATGCTGCCTGGCGCAATATTTCCAGAGCAGAAGAGGGGGTATGAGGCGCGGTAGGTTGAGTTAAAAGTGTTAATGCTGTCTTTTTTGCGCGTAAGTGTTTTTTACGCCATCTCACATAAAGACAAATGCCGAAAACGAAGAGCAAGGTGGCTGCAAGCACCACCCACCATCCCCAAGCGAGCGGAAACCAATCCGGTGCGTTTGGCAAAATCAAAGGTTCAAGGTTTAGGCTTTGGTTGTTTGTTGTCATTATTATTACTGCTTAATAAATACTGCTTGTCAGTTTGTTAGCTTAATTGTGAAATTAAGGGCCAGCCACTTGATAGCGTGTTAAATGGAATTGCTATTGAATGGCATTGCTGCTTAATGGTTTCTTGATGTTGGGTAAAGTGGCTTTCGAGTTCTCTTCGTTGTCCTTTAGAGCCAAAGTTAAACCATTGACTATGCTGCCCATCCGAAGCTTTCACTTGACCTCTAAAGTCTGTTTCGCCTCTTTCTAACGGATCATAAAACTGAACGGCCCTTACGCTATTGTGTTGTTTGAGTCGACGTAGTTGTGCCAGTTCCGTTGGTGTTACGTGGGCAAAGTCACTGAGCATAATCAATTCGCTGCCTTTTGGGGTGAGCGTATGAAGTGTCTCCAATACTTGTGTATACGGCAGTGTACGAGTGTCGTTGCTTGCAGTACGAGTTACTTGCGCATTATGTATGTCGACTATGGCGTTAAGAATCCGCAGCCCTTGTCTTTGTAAAGAAGAGGGGCGAAATTCAAGACATTGATGTCCGTCATCAATCACTGCGCCGATGCGATCTTTTTTAGCTAGAGTTAGCCAAATTAGAACACTGGCAAAGTGGGCCAATTGAACGGATTTGAGTACATACTTAGATCCAAAATGTAGACTAGAACTTAGATCAAGATAAAGAATGACCGCTTGCTCTTTATCTTCTGCAAACAACTTCGTATGTGCTTTACCGGTCCTAGCGGTGACTCGCCAATCAATGCTGCGAATATCGTCGCCAGGTTGATATTGGCGCACCTCCATAAAATCCATACCTCGCCCTTTTTGGCGACTGGTATGGTTACCACTCATCTGCGACCAGAGACTCTGTGCTGGTGGTAACCAACGTACAGATTGAGTGCGATATTGGAGCAGCTCTTCAAGGGTTAATGTCACCCCATTCGCATGAGGTGGTAATGAATGTGTAGCGGACATATCACTCACTCGTTTATGCACTGCCAACAAGGTTTAGCAGTTTATCGATGACCTGGTTTGCCGTAATGCCTTCAGCTTGAGCGTGGTAACTCAATAATAAACGGTGGCGCAGTACCGGATAAGCCATGGTTTGAACATCTTCCGGAGAGACAAAATCACGACCAGCAAGCCAAGCGTGCGCACGTGCACAGCGATCAAGAGCGATGGTAGCACGCGGACTCACACCCATTGACAACCACTTGTCCAACTCAGTGTCATATTTGTTGGCTTGACGTGTCGCCATAACTAAACGGACGATGTACTGCTCTATCGTTTCCGCCATATGAATATCCAACACCTCTTTACGTGCGGTGAATATATCTTGTTGGCTTAACATTGGGCGTTCAACCTTTGCTTCGCCTTTTGCTTCTCCGCGGTTAATACGCAAGATAGATAGCTCATGCTCCGCATCTGGGTATTCAACTTCTAAATGCAATAAAAAGCGGTCTAGCTGCGCTTCAGGAAGGGGGTAGGTCCCTTCTTGCTCTATCGGGTTTTGAGTTGCCATAACCAAAAACAACTCTGGCAGCGGGTAGGTATGACGACCTGCTGTGACTTGTTTCTCTGCCATTGCTTCAAGCATTGCCGCTTGTACTTTGGCTGGTGCACGGTTTATCTCATCCGCAAGAATAAGCGAGTTGAAGATAGGACCTGATTGGAAAGTGAATTCTCCGGTTTCGGGACGGAAGATATCGGTGCCGGTTAAATCGGCTGGCAGCAAATCAGGGGTGAACTGAATGCGGTGGAAGTCGCCTTCAACACAGTCTGAGAGTGATTTTACTGCACGGGTTTTTGCTAACCCAGGAGGGCCTTCAACTAAAATATGCCCATCTGCAAGAAGCGCAACAAGCAGTTGCTTTACCAGATCTTGCTGTCCGATGATCTGCGACTCTAAGTATTGCTGAAGAGTTTCGAAGTTAGATTTATGCATGCTTTGGACTCTCGGTATCCATGTGATTTTCGTGTTGAGTATTGGTCATTTTCCATGTGAAAAAAGTTCCAACGCTCTATTGCAATTTATCTTTTCAATATTGGGACGCTACAGAGAATTGCAAGTACGTGCTATCTCTGAAAGTGCTTATTTGACAGTGTGTTACATTTATTTTTCATAATATAATGAGAAATGCCTCTAGTTTTGTACATATGAGCCGATAAAGATTCCGTGGTGTGCGTGTCATGAGATATGCACCTGATTCCCCTTGTGGGGCCAATAACAAGTGATTCTTTTAAAAGGTCCGAATATGTTGAAACTTCATTCCTTGAGCATCAAACAGAAGGTTGTACTTGGCATTACGTTTGCTGTTCTAGCATCAACAATCATTGTTGGTGTTATGGCTCAGCGTCATGCGAGAGATGTATTGAGCCATCGTCTTATTGACATCGAGCTACCTGCGATGTTGCAGCAAATCAATACCGAAATTGACCGCGAAGTTGTCGAAATGCAACAAGCGGCAAAACAGCTGGCTACAAACGAATTTATTGTTGAAGCCCTATCTAATACAGACCGTGATCCGTCAGTAGAAGTTCAGTTGGTTCAGCAGCTCAATAACGTTAAATCACAGTATGGTCTTAATGATGCGTCGGTAGCGAATCGTCAAACGGCATATTACTGGAATCAAAACGGATTCTTACGTCAACTTAACCGAACGCAAGATGCTTGGTTCTTTGGATTTACGTCGTCTGGTCAAGAAACGTCCGTGAGTGTGTTCCAAGAGGCAAATGGCGAAGTGAAAATGTTTGCCAATTTCCAAGATCTTAATGGTACATCAATGTCAGGTCTCTCTAAATCTATGGGAGATATGGTTGCTTTGCTCAATGGGTTTAAAATTGAAGATACGGGTTACGTGTTCCTCACTAATGAACAAGGCCAGATTCAAATACACCGCCAACAAGGTAAGAACCAAACTTCTATCACTAAACTATTTGGTAGTGACGCAAGTGCGCTGTTGAACAAAAATAGCTTCAACCTAATTAATGTGGAGTTTGAAGGGCAGGATACTTTTGTTTCTAGTTTGTATGTTCCTTCAATGAACTGGTTTGTTATTGGCGTGGTTCCCGTTGATGAAGTATTCGCAGACCTGAATGCGACAGCTAAAAAAATGCTGTTTACGACCATCATTGTTGCCGTTGTATTCATCCTCATGGGCGTATGGTTGGCAAACAGCATTACGAAACCAATCCGACTGATTGCCGATCGTTTTACCGACCTTGGGCAAGGTGAAGGCGATTTGGCGCAGCGTATTGAAATTAAGGGTAATGATGAAATTGCTCAGCTTTCAAAAGGCTTTAATGGATTTATTGAGAAGATTCATGCCACGATGAAAGAGGTTGCTTTAACCAGTGGCTCATTAAGTCAAGCGGCAGAAAGTGTGTCAACGAAAGCAACATCCACACACGACAACAGCCAAGAGCAGCGTGATCAAACCATTCAAGTAGTTGCAGCTATCAACCAAATGGGTGCGACCATCAGTGAAATTGCATCAAACGCGGCTACCGCTGCTGATACGGCAAATCAGGCTTCAGATAACACTCAAACTGGTCGAGAAGTTGTGATGAAAGCAAAAGAGGTGATCAGCCGCCTAGCCGATGATGTTGAAACAACCAATATTGTTGTTACGCAGTTGGCATCGACAACCAAAGATATTGGCTCGATTCTGGGTGTAATTCGTGACATCTCTGAGCAAACGAATTTACTTGCGCTAAACGCTGCAATTGAGGCTGCTCGTGCTGGTGAGCAGGGACGTGGTTTTGCGGTTGTTGCTGATGAGGTAAGAAACCTAGCTTCACGCACGGCTGATTCTACAGAAGAGATTCAGCGCATGATCAATCAGCTTCAAAGTGACGCACAAGACGCGGTAAGTGCTATGGAAGCGGGCAAAGCGGTCACCATAGAAGGGGTTACTTCTACCGATGAAGCAGTCGAGGTATTAATCAGTATTTCTGAACGAATCACCGACATCTCTGATCGTAATACACAAGTTGCAACGGCGACGGAAGAGCAATCCACGGTGGTGCATACCATTAATCAAAATATCGAAGAAATCAACGCGATAAATGAAATGACAACCGCAACAGCAGAAGAATTGGCGGATGCAAGTCGCGATCTTCAAGCGCTCTCTTCTCGTTTAGACAAGATGGTTGGTAGCTTCAAGTTATAGAGTTGGATAGAATAGGCGAAGTTTAAAAGTTCAATCATTAATTTTAGGTAAGTACTATGAATGACTTCGAAAAAGAACTAGAGCAAATTTCTCAAGAAACCGCTCAGGAGCCAGAAGTAAAACTGCCGTCGCTAGAAGAGCAAAAAGCGATCGTCGCTGAGCTGAAAAAGCTGGAAGCGGAAGGTAAGCTGACGCCAGAAGTGTTAGAACAACACTTTGGTAAGTTTAACCAAAAAAACGCAGTTCCAATCCACTAAGTTAGGTGGTGTTTTGCCTCTAACGTGCGTGATTAAATCACCTGCTCAAACACAAAAAGGGAGTTTATACTCCCTTTTTTAATGTCTGAAAAATGCTAATACCTCTCATATACTTGCCACTTAAAAATTATTGACACTTCAATGAGTTATTAATTAGTACTAGTGATTTTCATACTTGACAATACTACCGCTCTATCTAAATCTATTGCGTATTTCAATAAAAACGACCAAGGGAATGCGATCAGGATGGAGCAGCAAAAAAAAAGAAACGTTATTTTAATCACGGAGGGAAGTCTACAGTCATCTCTGTTGAAAGATGTATTGGAGACCAAACTCGGTATTAGTGTTGCTCTAATCACGCCAGATAATCTGATTCACGGAGTGTTACATGAATCTCTTGCATCAGCCATTATTGTTGATTGCAGCGTGATCACGGATGAAATTTTTCGCCGTTATGCGGAGTTTAAAGCGGCCAAGCAGAAAGACACGCTTGAAATCTTAATTAATTGTGAGCAATCCATATCGACAGAAGACCTCTTTGCTTGGCGTACTTTGGCCGGTATTTTCTATACCTCTGATGATATAAAAACGTTGCAAGTTGGTATTGGTAAGGTGCTTCAAGGAGATATGTGGTTCAGCCGTAAGTTTTCTCAGCAGTACATTACTTACCTTCGTCGACATTGCAAACCTATAAATAAGAATGTTTCCGCTATTCTGACCAAACGAGAGCAACAAATAATTACCTTTCTTTCCATGGGGGCGTCCAATCAACAAATCGCCGAACAATTATTTGTCAGCGAGAATACGGTAAAAACGCATTTACATAATATTTTCAAGAAGATTGATGTGAAAAATAGAGTTCAAGCACTTATTTGGGCAAAGGAAAATATTTCAGACAACTCGTTAACGGTGTAATGCTATTGCAATATTAGGTTGCCTAATTTAGTAAACTCTTAATAATTTCTGTGACCTGAATGTGTTAAAAGTGTTTCTTTTATGAGAAACACTTTTTTTGGTTCTCTTTTTAATAACTTTAGAATTTAAAAAAGTAGCAAATAACTTTACTCTGTGAACTAGCACTTACATATCAAACTAAGTGCTGACGATTAACTACTAATTTAAGAATGTTAAGTCACTGAAAGTATGAGAAACATTATGGAACAGTATATGGAAAAGCCTGAAATCCTAATGCTCACTCAACAAAGTTTACAGAGTGAAAACTTTAAGGAAATGCTTTCTAAAAATACAGAAACTAAAAGGCTTTGTTGCGTAATTCGATGGAACTAAATCAGGAAGTTACGATCTGATCGGTTACATCAGTTAATCATCGTAG